>NZ_JBHTAN010000009.1:0-1693 GCF_042663585.1 Natronoarchaeum sp. GCM10025321 | reverse complement strand
CAGCGCGGAGAGCACACTCAACATTGCCGGAGAACCGTGAAAAATTCGTCGACAGCGGTTCTACGTCGGTCGTCTCGCCGCTTTACTGGAAGGTTCGGCCGAGCTGTTCGGAGTCCGGTTCCGTTCGCGTGAGTTCGATTCGAGCTCCTCGTAGCGCTCGCGAACGTCGTCGGTCACGCTCGGGCCGACCTCGTCGAGGCCTGCTCGAAGTGTTCGCGCGTGATACGGACGTTCCCGATGCTCTCTTTGATCCCCTCGGGTTCGACCGAGTTGATGAACTCGCGGGAGGCGGCCATCGACGCCTCGCGGGTCACGGCCTCGATGTCCGCGCCGACGAAGCCCTCAGTCTGGCTTGCGAGCCACTCCATGTCGATGCCCTCGGCGAGGGGCTTGTTTCGCGTGTGCACCTCGAAGATGGCCTTGCGGGCGTCCTCGTCGGGCACCGGCACGTGGACGTGACGGTCCAGTCGACCGGGCCGGAGCAGGGCGTTGTCGATCAGGTCCGGACGGTTGGTCGTCGCGATGACGACCACGTCTTCGAGCTGTTCGAGCCCGTCCAGCTCGGTCAGCAGCTGCGAGACGACGCGTTCGCCGACGTTCGAGTCGCCGCCGCCGCTTCCGCGCTCCGTAGCGATGGCGTCGATCTCGTCGAAGAACACCACGGTCGGGGCGTTCTCGCGAGCCTTGCTGAACACTTCACGGACGCCCTTCTCGGACTCACCGACCCACTTCGACAGTAGCTCGGGGCCCTTGACCGAGATGAAGTTCGAGTCGGCCTCGTTGGCGACTGCTTTTGCCATCAGCGTCTTCCCAGTCCCTGGTGGGGCCGTACAGCAGGACGCCCTTGGCGGCCTGCATATCCATCGTCTCGAACACGTCGGGGTACTCAAGCGGCCACTGGATCGTCTCGACGAGTCGGTCTTTCGTGTCGTCGAGTCCACCGACGTCGTTCCACGTGATGTCGGGGACCTCGACGAACACTTCGCGGAGTGCGGAGGGTTCGATCCCCTTGATCGCCTCCTTGAAGTCGCGTTCGGTGACCTGCAGGGAGTCCAGGATCTCGGCATCGATCTCGTCGCTTTCGAGGTCGATCTCCGGTCTGATCCGCCGGAGCGCGTTCATCGCGGCCTCTTTGGTGAGGTTGGCGAGGTCAGCGCCGACGAACCCATGCGTGTTCTCCGCGTACGATTCGATATCGAAGTCCTCGGTCAGGGCATCCCGCGGTGTGGACCTGCAGGATCTCCTCGCGGCCGCCCTTGTCGGGGACGCTGATCTCGATCTCGCGGTCGAACCGCCCACCACGCCGCAGTGCGGGATCGATCGCATCGACGCGGTTGGTCGCCGCGATGACGGTGACCTGACCGCGCTCTTCGAGCCCATCCATCAGGCTCAGTAGCTGTGCGACGACCCGGCGTTCGACGTCGCCACCGGCCTCGCCGCGCTTGGGTGCGATCGAGTCGATTTCGTCGATGAAGACGATCGCAGGCGCATTCTCCTCGGCTTCTTGAACACCTCACGGAGCTGTTCTTCGCTCTCGCCGTAGTACTTCGACATGATCTCCGGGCCGGAGATGGTCTCGAAGTAGGCATCTATCTCGCTGGCGACCGCCTTCGCCATCAGCGTCTTTCCGGTGCCTGGCGGTCCGTGAAGGAGCACGCCTTTCGGCGGCTCGATACCGAGTTGCTGGAACAGT
>NZ_JBHTAN010000008.1:0-8507 GCF_042663585.1 Natronoarchaeum sp. GCM10025321 | reverse complement strand
CGATTTCGTCGATGAAGACGATCGCAGGCGCATTCTCCTCGGCTTCTTCCGGAACACCTCACGGAGCTGTTCTTCGCTCTCGCCGTAGTACTTCGACATGATCTCCGGGCCGGAGATGGTCTCGAAGTAGGCATCTATCTCGTTGGCGACCGCCTTCGCCATCAGCGTCTTTCCGGTGCCTGGCGGTCCGTGAAGGAGCACGCCTTTCGGCGGCTCGATACCGAGTTGCTGGAACAGTTCCGGATGGCGCATCGGCAACTCGATCATCTCTCGGACCTGCTCAGCTCGTCGTCGAGGCCACCGATGTCCTCGTAGGTGACCGACGGTCCGGTCTCGGAGCGTTCGGCCTCGCCGCTGATCTGTTCGGCGGGCGTCTCGCTGATCTCGATGTCGGTCGAATCGGTAACGACGACTGTTCCGCTCGGCTCCGTGTTCGCGATTTTCAGCGGCACCGAGCGTCCGTTCCCGGACATCGGGCCGAACGAAAGCGGGAACGGCACTGTCTGGTTCTCGGTGATCGCCTGTCCGCTAAGCTTGTCACGGACAAGCGGACCGATGTTTCCGCGGATGCGGAGGTTCTGGGGAGTGCAACAGTCACACTCGTCGCGGGCTGGACGTCCGCCTTCTCCACGGTGACGCTGTCGTCGATACCGACGTCGGCCTCCTGTCGAAGACGGCCGTCGATCCGAATGACGTTCTGTCCCTCGTCCTCGGGGTAGCCCGGCCAGACGCGGGCAACCGCTTTCCGCCCGTCGCTCCCCTCGATGACGATGTAATCGCCGTTTTCGAGGTCGAGTTCGCTCATCGATACACGATCGATCGCGGCGAGTCCCCGGCCTGCGTCTTTCTGTTTGAGTGGTTTGACAGTGAGTTTCATCGTCGCTCCTCCAGTTCGATAGTGAGGACTCCGTTTTTGATAAACGCTTGCGCATCCTCGTGGGGCAGATCGATGTCGATCTGCTCGCCCTCTTCGGGCAGGACGATAGCGGTGTCACCGACGACGTCCACGGTGGCGTCCACGCCGCTTCCGAGATCCGCAACGACCCGGCGAGTGCCGTCGACGTCGTACTCCCGCACCGGCCGATCGTCTCGTCGTGAAAACTGTTTGATATCCATGATTCCTAACAATAGGTTAGTCGTGCTAGTATATAAACTTTACTCTCAGAATCGCAAGAGGGCATATATAGCACAAGTATAGACGAAAAGCGGTTCACACCAGATTTCGGTACGACTGCTTCCGGAGAGGCTACTATCGACCGGGCTCTGTCGGGGGAACATTCACGTCGCGTTGCGGTCAACATGTAGTATGGAAACGTACACACACCACGGTCGGACGACGGCATATCGGCGGACCGACCGCGGTGGCGACGGCCCGACGGTCCTGTTCGTGCACGGTAGCGGTGCGACGAGCGATATCTGGCGGCAACAGCGAACGCTCGCGGATCGGTACGAGGTCGTAACGATGGACCTCAGCGGCCACGGCGAGTCGGAGGACGCCGACGTTGGCGCCGGCTACGAGACGCTCTCGGTCTATGCCAGCGATGTCGTCGCTATCGCACAGGAGACCGACGCGGACGTGCTGGTCGGGAACTCGCTTGGCGGTGCCGTCCTGTTGCATATGGCGCTCGAACGCGATTACGACCCCGGAGCGCTCGTGCTGACTGGGACCGGCGCGAAACTCGCCGTGCTCGAGGACTTGCTAAGGTTGGCTAGACGACGACTTCGAGCGTGCCGTCGAGTTCCTCCACGCGGACGGGCGATTGTTCTACGACCCCGACGAGGAACTACGGTCGGCGTCGGCGGCGGCCATGATGGAGGTCGGCCGTGAGATCACGAAACGGGACTTTCGGACCTGCCACACGTTCGACGTTCGCGATCAGTTAGAAGAGACCGACGTGCCATCGCTTACAATCTACGGCGAGCACGACCAGTTGACGCCGCCGCGCTACCACGGGTATCTCGCCGAGGAGTTGCCCGACGCCGCACGAGCAATCATCGAAGATGCGGCCCACCTCTCGATGCTCGAACGGCCGGACGCTTTCAACACCGCACTCGAACGGTTCGTCGACGGGCTAGCGGAGAGCGGTTCGCTCGATTAGTATAGATCGTCGAGTTCCTCCGAGTACTGACTATGCTCCTCTGCCGGGAACTCACCCTCCAACACCGCTTCGACGTAGCTATCGATTGCCGACTGCATCTCCGCTCGGACGTCGCCGAACTGCTCCGCGAAGGGCGGCGACCACTCGCCGAGGCCGATGGCGTCGTTGAACACCAGTACCTGCCCGTCGGTTGCCGGGCCGGCCCCGATGCCGATGGTCGGTATCTCCAGTTCGTCGGTGACCGTCTCTGCCAGATTCGCCGGGACGTGCTCTAGCACCAGCGAGAACGCGCCCGCTTCCTCGTGGGCGTGTGCGAGGTCGATGATCTCCTGGGCGGCTTCTGGATCCGAACCCTGCTGAGTGTAGCCGCCGAGTTCGTTGATGCGCTGTGGCGTCAACCCCAGATGCGCCATGACCGGGATTCCCAGTTGGTGGAGTCGCTCGGTCAGTTCGACGGTGTGTTCGCCGCATTCGAGTTTGACCGCATCTGCGTGGGCCTCCTTGAGCATCCGACCGGCGTTCTCGATGCTCGTCTGCCGATCGGTGCCGTAGCTGAGGAAGGGCATATCCGCGACGACCAGTGCCTCTTCAGCGCCCCTGGCCACGGCGGCGGTTCGGCTCGCTACCTCGTCGACCGTTACCGGCAACGTGGAGTCGTAGCCCAGTACGGCGTTGCCCATGCTGTCGCCGACCAGTATCACGTCGACGCCTCGTTCGTCGATCAACTCTGCGGTCGGTGCGTCGTACGCTGTCAGCATCGTAATCGGCTCCTCGCCCGCCCGGGCGCGGATGTCCTGCACGGTCAGTCCCATACAGGGTGGTTGGTGATGGAGCAAATAAATGGCGTGGGAAGATCAATAGCCCGACATCGGCGAGGACGGCCGGCCACGATGTCGGATATTTATACCCACCCGTTCCGAACCCGGCCGTATGTACGGAGTCCGGGAGATTCTTGCGGCCGTGCTGGCGTTCGGCCTCGGCCTCGCGCTCGTCGTCGCGCCGAACGCAGTGGTCAGACTGCAGTTTTTCGCACAGGGGCCCACCACAGGCCGGCACGGCGAGTATGGCGAGGACCAGGTGCTTACGGAGCAACAGGCATGGCTTGCCCGTGCTGTCGGGCTGATTCCGATCGGGATCGCGGGCTACATCCTCGCTCAGCCGCTGGTGTGATCCCTCGATCACTCGGCGTATCGTTCGCCCATCGCTTGGACGACCGAATCGAGCGTCCGGACGGCCCACAGATAAAACCCTGAGTCCGAAGTCGCCTCGACGCGCTCGCGAAACGCGGGGATCCAGTCGAAGTGGGCTTCGTGAAAGTTGGCATACCCCTCGTGTTGCTCTGCTTCCAGCAACAGACTCGCGTACTCCAGCAGCAGGGAGACGTGATCGGCTGGATACTCCGGAGGAACCGCGGCGTCAAGCGCGTCGTATCGACTCTTCATGTCGCTCGCCGGCGGTCCCGAGAGGATGCCGCGTTCGGTGCCGTCCCACCACTCTTCGTAGGCGGATTCGGCGGGGGGGAGCGTACTCGCCTTCGAACGCTTCGAAGGTCCGGAGATACTCCCTGCGGGCCCGGGCAATATCTTCGAACCGGGGCGGTGCGTCGACGCTGTCAATCGGTAACGATGCTGCACACTCTGCGACGATCGTCCCGAGCGTTCCGTTCCGGACCGCGTCAACGAACGCTTCGTCCGGATGCTGGAAACACGTCGCAAGCGTGGCGTAGAGGCGGGTGTGGTCGTCGTTCATCGTTTGTGTAGTTGCTTATCCGACGTAGACTGGCTGGTGGATCGCCGCGTAGATTATCACAAATCGTAGCATGAACGATCCGGCGATAACCAGCCCGAACTTCGTCGTACAGATCCGTTTGGTCATCAACACGTTCTCTTCGCGGAGGAACTCGACGACCTGCTGGGCGCCCGAGATAACGAGCGGAACCACCAGTCCGAGGCCGAGCACGCCCACCCACAGCAGGAGACCGTACCCCTCCGTGAGGCTGGCGTACGTCTCGGTGTCTGCTGGCCCGCCCGTAGACAGCGTGTACAGCAACGCCGCCAGCACCACAATCTCGACGATGATAATCGCGTCGTCGAGGATGCTAAACCGATGGACGAGATGGCTGTCTATGTCGCTGGCTAGCTGCGAGAGCATCAGAACCGCCGCGATACCCGCCGAGAACCCGCTCGCCAGGAACAGCAACGGGAGGATGTTCGGGTTCCACAGCGGCACGTTCCAGCCGACGTCGCTCAGCAGCAGTGCCGTGTAGACGATCAGCAACACGGCGAGGACGATGCCGATCACCTGCACGGCGACGGCGGCGAGGCCGGTCGGGCGCGTCGTGTCGGCAGCACGATCGATGTAGCCCTCGAACCCGGTCCGTGCCACGACGTGTCGCGGGAGTCCACTGGGGTCGTCCGTCGCTTCTGTTCCGAACGTGGCCCAGATGGCCCGGAACATGACGAGGAAGCTGAAGATCACGATCACCCAGGTCCCGATCGCCATCCACGAACTCCAGTTGGTGAACTGGACCGGGAACGTAAACGCCCTGAGGAAGGGGCCGGAGAGGTGCAACAGCAGGGTGATCGA
The DNA here is from genome assembly GCF_042663585.1 of Natronoarchaeum sp. GCM10025321. NCBI lineage: Archaea > Methanobacteriati > Methanobacteriota > Halobacteria > Halobacteriales > Natronoarchaeaceae > Natronoarchaeum > Natronoarchaeum sp. GCM10025321. Next base: position 3,822 of record NZ_JBHTAN010000008.1, on the reverse strand, counting down.
CCCCGCGGCGATCGTCAGGAAAGAAGTGAGAAAACCCCACTTCGTGACGTACTCGTACCCCTCGTAGCCGCTACGTGACCCAATCACTTCCGCGAGAGATGCGACCAGGAACGCCCCGCCCGAGAGCCCCCCGAGGAAGAGGTAGATCGCGACGAACACGTCCCAGTGGCCCGCGTCGAGCCAGTAGAGTTCCGGTGCAGTCATGATCGACTACACCTCGTAGGTCACTGCACCGGCTTCGTCGTCGTCCTGGTCCGCCTCGACGATAACGTTCGCCGGTTGAGAGGCGAACCGTTCGATAGCCTCCGTCGACGCTTCGGCTTTCAGTTCGCTAACCGGTCCGGCCTTGATCGCACCGCCGACACAGTTGTCGACGCATGCGGGCGTCGAGCCGCCGTCTTCTTGTTCCTCCCGAGGAGGCATGTCGTGGCCGCCACCGGGCCCCTCTCCGAGACACAGGTTGCACTTCGACATGGTGCCGCCATCGTCGTAGGTCGGTGCACCGTACGGACACGCCCATGCACAGTAGTGACAGCCGATACAGCTGTCCCGGTCGACGGTGACGATACCGTCTTCCTCGCGCTTTTCGATCGAGTTACACGGACACACCTTCTCGCACGGCGCGTCGGTACAGTGCATACACGACATCGAGATGGGCATCGAGCTTACATCGGGGAACTCCCCGCGCTCGACGTTACGGACCGTCCGCCACTCGTCCTGATCCGAATCGCGGTCGTGGCGTTGCTTGCACGAGACCGAACAGGCATGACAGCCGATACATTTGTTCGCGTCGAAGTAGAACGCCCACTGTTCACCCATCGTTACTCACCTCCGCTGGTGACGTCGACTGCGATGTGTCTGTCCGGCTGTCCGGTAATCGGGTCCATCTGTTTGGCGTGTAGTTTCATGGTGTTCATCCCCTCGTAATCCTCCTGTGCCGATCCCTCGCCGAAGCCGTACTCGGCGGTAACAATGCCCGGCTTGATTGTCTCGGTGACGTGTGCCATCAACTCTCCTCCGCCCGTCTCTGATTCGACGGTCACCATGTCACCGGTCTCGATGCCGCGTTCCTCGGCGTCCTCGGGATTGAGGTGCAGATAGTTGCCGCGGTAGTCCTCGTCTTCGAGTTCGTTCTTCCGGGCGAACTGGTCCAGACACCGGTCGATCCCCTGATCGCTACCGTGTGAGAAGAACACCGATCGGATGTCGTAGAACTCCAGCGGGTACTCCTCGTCGAGTTCGTCGCCGTAGGTCCCCGGAGGCTGCCACTCGGGAGCCGTATCCATTCCCGCCTCCTCGGCAGCCTGCACGAACGGCGGTATCTGGTCCAGATCGAAGCTGAACGCCGGGCCGTCCTCGTCGCGCCATTGCTCGTAGCCGTACTCGCCGACGAGTTCGTAGTTCTTGTCGCCGCTGTCGAGCTCTTCGAGGGTAAGATCGACCGCCTGTAGCTGATCGTCGATGAACTCCTCGTGGTCGTCCCACGGGAAGTTCTCGCCCCAGCCCATCGCCTCGGCGATGCCAGTCAGGATCTCCCAGTCCGGTTTGGTGTTGAACTGTGGTTCGACGGCGGCTTTCCCGCCGACGACCCACTGGTGTTCGGGGTAGGCGCTCCAGGAACCGGTGCCGACAGTGTCTTTCTCCAGTTGGGTCGCGTCGGCGAAGACGACGTCGGCGTTGCGCGTGACGCCGTTCCAGTAGGCGTCGACGGCGATCACCAGATCCATCTCGTCGAGGGCATCGAGCCACGCCTCGGCGTTGCCGTCTTTCAGCGGCATGTCGTGGTGGCAGTAGATGCCGTTGATGTGGTCGTTCTCGACCATCTCGGGGACGAGATTGTGGGCGATCCCTTCGATGTGCCGAAACGGGTACTCCTCGTACTCCTCGTACTTGTGGAGGGCCGGCTCTTTGCCCGCGGCGTTGTTCGGCAGGTCGACACCGATCGTCGCCTGGGTCCCTTTCTCGTCGGGCGTCCATTCGCAGACCTCGAACGGATCCGCCGTGGGCGTACTCTTCCACAGTCGGAGGCCGCCGGGGCGGTCGATGTTGCCGGCTAGCCCGTTCAGCGCGGTGATGTTCTGGGTAGCCTTCCAGCCGTTGCCCATCTGGGCCGTTCCGGTCCAGACCGAGATTCCCGCTGCCGGGGCTGCCTCGGCGAAGCCGCGGGCGATCTCTCGGATCTTGTCGGCATCGATCCCGGTGATCTCCGCGGCCCACTCGGGCGTCTTGTCCGCGACAGACTCCCGGTAGGCCTCGAAGCCGTGGGTGTGCTCCTGTACGAACTCCAGATCGAGGCGACCCTCCTGGATGATGACGTGTGCTATCGCCAGCGCCAGCGCGCCGTCGGTTCGGGGCTCGATCGGGAGCCATTCGTCGGACTTCTCGGCCGTCTCGGTGTACTGGGGGTCGATCGTTACTGGCGTCGCGTCGTTCTTCTCGATGGCTTCGAGGACGCCTTTCGCCTCGAACTGCCCGGCAAAGGAGCCAAGCGGGTTCCGACCCCACATGATGAGATACTCGGAGTTCTGGTAGTCGGGAACCCGGTTGTTCAGACCGACGCCCATCATCCCGCCGGTGACGAACGTCGGCCCGGCACAGACGTGGACTCCCCGGCCGATCCGTTCGGGCGTGCCGTAGAGGTCGCGCCAGATCGTCCGGAAGATCGGCGTCTCCGCCCAGCTTCCGGCGTCGAGGAACGTCTCCGCACCGTGTTCCTCGTCGAACTCCTGAAGCCGTTCGGCTGTGTACTCGAAGGCCTCGTCCCAGGTCGCTTCCCGTAGCTCGCCGTCCTCTCGGATGTAGGGCTGTTTGATCCGGTCGGGGTCGTGAGTCTTGTCGAGCTGGGCTAGCCCCTTCGGACAGAGCGTTCCGTTTGTGCCGGGACCTGCGCTCCCCCGGGGGTTACCGTCGACGCCAGTGATTCCGACGACGGTATCGTCGTTGACTTTGACTTCCTGGGCACAGTTGTGACAGCACATCCAGCAGTTGCCGAAGGCGGTGTCGGCGTCCGCGACCGGTGTCGCAGACCGATCCGTACTTGCCAGCCCGGGCGCGCTATCCAGACAGCCACCGAGTGCGGCGGCCCCTGCGGCGGCCGCGCCGGTCTTCAGCAGGTTTCGACGGGTCAGTCCGCTCCCGTCCTCGCTACTCATCCGCGATCACCTCCGCTGGCGTGTAGTCGTCGCCGAACTCCTCGCGGAGTCGTTTGTCGTACTTTTCGTGGAACTCCGTCTCGGTGAGTTCGCCGTTCGCGACGCGCATCGCGTCGATGCCGACCTGCCGGCCGAGCTCCTGATCGTATTCGCTCTCTTCGGGATCGGTTCCAAGGGCGGACAGCGCCTCGAGTGGATCCTGTTGGTTTTCTGGGCTCATGGAGTGCTCACAATAGGAACCACGGTTCTAGACCGCATAGGTCGTCCTCGGGATCTATTCAGGTTTTATATGCTGGTGAATCCCGGACGTGCCGGACGAACCATCGGATCGGCCGATCAAAAGAGAGTGTTGCGCGCTGACGGCGATAGCCCTTCAGGTCCGGACTCAGAGCGTCGGCGTCGCGACCGAGCTACAGCCCCAGTCGCCGCCTCCGTCGCCCCCGTCGCCCCCGTCGTCGGTCTCCATCTCGTCGCCGGCCATGTATGCGGCATCGGCCGCCTCGATCTGGTTCGCACCAGCGGACGCGAGTTCGGGGATCTCGTCGACGACGATCTCCAGGTCGCTATCGCCGGTATCGCCGTCCGTCCGGTCGTTAACGTCGACGCGCCACTTCTCCGGCGGGACGTTACCCTCCGTGTTGTTCCCGTCGTACTGGGCCCACTGTCTGGA
>NZ_JBHTAN010000007.1:0-3828 GCF_042663585.1 Natronoarchaeum sp. GCM10025321 | reverse complement strand
TCAGTCTTTCGGAATGGCTTCCAGTTTGCACTAGAGACGCAGGGACTTGCTTCTCGCTGCATCAACTGGCCAGCGATCCCTAATAACGAGCGGAAATTGCAATCACTTCTTAATTTGGAGTCTGATGAGACCGTCGTCATGCTCATGGCGATTGGGTATCCTGATCCGGATGGAATGATCCCCTACTCAGAAAAGTAGACAATCAAGTCGGTGCGATCTTATAATGATTTGTGAGAATTCACTCAGTGGGCATCTTTTCTCATAATTTACTATATAAAACAGTTTATGTCTCTCCCTTGGGTCCGATACCAGAACAGTGTAAATGATAAAAATGGGTGCCTTTTTATTGGAAGAATTTACTGTTTTTAACAATGCAAGACCGGCGTATTTTGGTGACTGGCGGTGCAGGATTCATTGGTTCAAATCTGGCTAATGAACTCGCTAAGGGCAATGATGTTATAGTGGTGGACAACTCCTATCTCGGAACCTCCGAGAACTTGGACGATAATATTGATTTCTCCAATACGAGTGTACTTGACGACGACCTACCGACAGATGTAGATGTTGTATTTCATTTGGCAGCATTGTCGTCATACGCGATGCATGAAGACGAACCCACAACAGGCGCAAGAGTGAACGTCGAGGGATTCGTTAATGTTATTGAACAGGCAAGGGCAGACGGTTGTGATACGATCGTGTACGCCTCTACATCATCTATCTATGGTAGCCGTACTGATCCTTCACCCGAAGACATGGATATCACAGTCAATACTGGCTAAGAGGCCTCAAAGATCGCACGTGAGAGTTACGCTGAGTACTTTTCAAACCATTATGACTTGACAGCAGCAGGGATGCGCTTGTTTTCGGTGTATCAAGGGTATGGTGGTGCTGAGAGTCATAAAGGAGAATACGCCAATGTTATAGCTCAGTTTGCTGACGACATCGCGAACGGTAACTCACCAAAATTGTATGGCAATGGTAATCAGACTCGTGATTTCACGCATGTTGATGACATTGTCCGTGGCTTGGTACAAGCAGCCGGATACGACCTTGACGATATCTATAACCTTGGGACTAGCCAGGCCTATGACTTTAATACGGTTGTGAACATGATCAATGAAGAACTCGGTACGAATGTGGAACCGGATTACGTGGAGAACCCGATTCCTGAAGACGTATACATTCACGACACCTGTGCAGACTATTCAAAAATGGAGCAAGCAACAGGGTGGAAACCCAGAATTTATTTACAGGAGGGCATTGACCGTGTCTGTAGCCAGTACTAATCATGTATAATAAAAACAATGAATGTTTTAGTCAAGAGCCATTATCGAAGGTCACCAATTGGTTTAGCAATAATATACAAATAAGGGTGTGATTTTAATGGACCCAACAGTTAGTGTGGTTCTTCCGACATACAATCGGGAGGACGTGATTTCAAGAGCAATAGATAGTGTTATCAATCAATCTTTCTCTGATTTGGAGCTTCTCGTAGTAGATGATAACTCATCAGATAATACCTCTGAATTGATGTCACAATACGGAGATAAAGTCAATTATATTTGTCACGACACTAATCGAGGTGCACCCGCTGCAAGAAATACAGGTATTGAAGCAGCTGATGGTGACTTTATAGCATTTATTGATAGTGATGACAAATGGGATTGTGAGAAACTTGAACGGCAGGTCACTCGTTTTCGCGAATGTTCACCGCAAGTAGGTGTAGTTTATACTGGGTATTATGTCAAACACGATGGAGCGGTTGAAATTGGAGAAGTTCCCTCTAAGCGAGGAGACCTCTATAAAGAGCAATTAAAAAAGGATTGGATAAACCCTACGTCAACTGTGATGGTCCGTTCAAGCTGTTTTGATAAAGTTGATGGTTTTAATGAAGATCTTTCTGCCAGACAAGACTATGAATTATGGATTCGAATATCACGGGATTATGACTTTGATTACATTGTGGATCCTCTTGTGACTATGTATATTGAGAATGATAATCGGATCACTAGTAATGTTGAACCTCGCATGGAAGCTCATAAACAGGTTCTTGAATATATTCAAGAGGATATAAACAGCTTGCCATGGCATGAGCGTAGAAAAAGTTTTGCTGTGCAGTATTTCACGGTGGGTAGGTTTTTACAATCACATCGAAGATTCAAAGACGCTATTTCTTATTATCTCAAATCCATAATGCTGTATCCATTATTGTGGAAAACATACATAGCATTAGTATTATCTTTATTAAGAAGAGATACAAAAAGTAAGTTAGTAATAACAATAAAAAATATCACCCGCACTACATAATACATGAAATATATTACAAGAAGATATGTATCCCCTGCGATATTATTTGTCGTAACATGGGTTATTTCACATATTGCCGCATACATAGGTCCGAAAGAGTTAGTCTACGGACTTCATGATGTTCCAAGAGCCACAATTACCGTAGAAGGAAGCTTATGGGTTATTATATCAACAGCAGTATTTTTGCTGGGTGTATTTGTCGCAAATCGAGTTCAGTTACAAATTAAAATGCCCAATGATATTTTCAGACATCAGTACATAAAACAGACAATGGAAAAATCAGACATTTCCCTGTTGTTATTTTATTTATATGGTGTTGCTATTCTTTTCCTCTTGTTTTGCTGGACCGTACTCGCCATCTATCAGATTGGATCTTTTCGTACTTTCTTAAGTGGTCTATTGTCTGATTGGCACTCTACAGGTCAGCTGTGGAGAGAACAAAAACCGTTTCCCGGCGCACGGCTGTTATATACTGGGTTCATTAGTGTGATGATATTCTCAGCAGCGAGCCTTGCTGTAATAGGGCGCGACAATCCATTGATAAATCATAGATACTATAATAACCAGAGATTAACCACACTTTTAATTATTGGATTGATACCATTAACAGTACTTCCGATTTTAGTGTCTCAACGACTACTCTTAGCTGCCGCCATTATTGGATCGCTCATCACGTATATATCTATCTCTGATAAAGGAATTCCAGTTGTTTATCCAATTATAGGCACTATTATTGGGTTTAGTGTATGGACAATTCAAGAAGTGGTACGAGTACGTTCTTCGCCTGATTCAGTTATTACTTCAGTGACGTACAGCATCGATAGAATCCTTTTTTATTTTTCAAACGATATTGGAAACTTGCACCGGAGTATCACATATATAAGTGAACATACATATGGTTTTGAAACCTTTGGGTTTATATTTCAGTATTTATTTATAGAAGATGATGTACGCGATGCATATCTAACATCTGTTTATGCAGCTATAGAGCCAACGCAAGGAGGAGGAACAGCGACAGCACTAGGAATCCCGTATCTTGACTTTGGGGTATTTGGTTTAGTAATAATCTTTTTGTGGGGATATGTGTCACAAATCGCATATTCAAAATCTAGTCAAAGTTTCCTTTCAAGTCAAATATATGGCCTTATTGCTGCAAGTATAGTCTTATCTTGGCACTCACCCCTCTGGAGTCTACCAATCTTCTGGCATAATGTATCTATAATTATATTATTTATATATTTAATACCGTACTTGGTTTTCAGTTTGTACTATTACAGACATAAAAGAAAGGGCGATAACCTCAAACTATAGGCACTGTCTAAATTACCTCCTCTCAGGAGTGATCTATTCAACCCTTGGTTCGCTCTATACTAGTTTGCTCGTGAAGCGGGAAATCTTCGACATAGAGCATCGCCGATTTCCCGCTTCAATTCCTTCGATTTGACGACCTCTCCTGCTGCCTTACAGTGATTCACCAAGGCCTAATATCTAAAAACCACCAACAACAATAACCAAAATAAT